>NZ_CP159801.1:0-46040 GCF_024206095.2 Sulfurospirillum sp. hDNRA2 | reverse complement strand
GATCATCCATATAGACGGCTAACGTACGTGTCATTTCGGTTAATTCATCAAGTTTTGTATAAAGCCCTAGTTCACCGCCACCAGCCCACTCATTAATACCTTTCATTGTTTCGCCCACAAGACTAAGCCAACCATCGGCATTAAGACAAAAAGAAACGACAACCGATTTCGTAAAAATATCCCACAGCATTTCTCTGAGTGGATCTTGCATTTTTCCTAAAACAACTTGTAAACCTTTCCAAATAATAACTACAGTCAGAGCAAGCGCAACAATGCCGCCCAAATCATGGGCTTGTGATTTAAGAGCATCGGCAGTTACAACCTCCAAAAAAGCATTTATAGAAGTGCCAAGTTTTGTAAAAAATGGTATTGAGCCTGCCATTTTAAAACTCAGTTCCGTTTAAATTTACATTATTATAAAAACGTTGTTTGTAAAGCTGCTGTCGTTGTTCTTCTTGAATTTGTGCGTTGCGCTCACGGCTTTTATTGTAAAGATCTATTTGCATTTGTTGCATTTTGAGATTTGCGATCTCAATTTGAATAGCGTTGTTAATGTCTTGACTCTCTTTAATGTCTTTTGAATTTTTTAATTTTTCTGAAAGCGTTTTTATATTGCTAGAGGTAATGCTCATATTGTCGGCGAACTCTTCGTACTTTACAACGTCATCAACCTGACTTGCTAATTTTGCTTTACATAAATTTTTTTCTTGAGTGCTTAATAAACTGTTCTGCTCACAACGATCAAATACCGTGTACTTACTCGTTAAGGCTTGCGCTCTTGATGAAGTGTAACCATTGGGGCTAGAAAGCGCATCGTAGAGACCTATAAAATTAGAGTCATTTGCTTTTGATTCACTATAAAAATCCTTTGCCTCTTTACTGAAAGCAACGGAGTTTCGTACACCGGTTTGACTTGCGAGTTGTGCTGCATACGCATCAAGTTGATTTTGGTAATGTGTTGCCGTTGATGCCCAACGCTCCGCTTCTTTTGCCCATTCTGCAATCGCTTTAAGATTTTGTGCTGCCGCTTGAGAGTTAGCTAAGGTATCAACAACCGGAATACCGGCGGCAACTGCCGCGGTACTTAGTAAGAAACTTAACGTTACATGTAAAGCAAATTTACATACTTTCAAGTGAGTTCTTTTCATTTTTCAACCCTTGATGTAAAATTTATCTTTTTGTACGTTTCAATCTTTCCGTTCTTGTATGTTTCTCTTAACTCATACCCATCAAGCTCTACAAACGTATAGTTGTTCTCTCTCTCAAGCGTTAAGATAGTATGTTCAACAATCTCACGAAATTCCGTTTGTGGAAGTTTAAAATTTCGTCTATTTTCTAAACGAGGAGTATAAAATTCTTCGGCAAGAGTTCTTAAATCATAGAAAGCTTTAACAAGCGTTTTTTTAAATTGCACAATCTCTTTATTGTTTCTCAAAAGTGTCATTAAAAAGGTTGCTTGCTGTTCATTAAGATAATAGATTTTTCTAGGTTTAGCATCAGGATTTTTTTTAAGTTCTTCTTCAGAAACTGCTGTCATTTTAAATGACACCGCACCAAACTCTTTAAAATCATGAATATATTTGTCAATAAGCTTTCTTATAGAGATCGCTTCGTTTCCCGTATTAACTGCTATAACCTGATGTGAAACTCTCAATTCATCATCAATATTCACGACTGATTTTTTTATATCTTCCATGCAATACCCCCTACCCTAGTTTTGAACGAAGTTCATTGTATTTTGCGGAAAATGATTTATTACTCGCAAAAATTGTCTCTATGGTTTCAATATCGCTTTTACCCGTTGAAAGGATTTTTAGATTTACCTTTCCTAAGCTTGAGAGATCAAGTGTAGCGATTGTTTTTTCTCTTCCCTTTTTGATGATAAAATTGCGACTTGTTGGATCAAAATTTTTAATAATTTCGTACTCATCCATCGTGAGATTGAAGCCTTTTGTATAATCTTCTTCTTTTGCCTTTGGATTTGCTAAAAATATTAACGTTGCAGATTGTTCAATCATTGCAGCAGCAATCGGAGAGCGTAAATAATCTTCCGGTGATTGTGTAGCAGAAACAATTAATCCGTTTTCTTTACGAATAGTTTTGAGTTTATTTTTAACTTCACTAGCTACGATTAGATCATCTATCCATTGCCAAACTTCATCAATAAAAAGAGCAAAACGACGACCATCAATCAACTCTTTTATGCGCCAAAATATGTAATAGCTTATTGGTGCGGCAACGTCTTTATCATCTAAAAATTCCGTACCGTCAATACCAAATGATTTAATTGTTTTTGGAAAATTAAATTGATCATTTTCATTGTCAAAAACCCAACCAAATTTATTACCGTTTTGCCAAAGAGAAAGCCTACTTTTTAAAGAGTTTACATCATTGATATTTTCCGTTAAATGCTCAAGAACGAGACTAATACCATATTTACGTTCCTCTTTTTCAAATTGAGTCATAACGCTTTCAACGGCTGCATTAAGTTGTTGTTCTTCATTAGTATTAAGAATTTCACCCTTACGCGTAACAAGCAGTTGTATAAGATTTTGAAGTTCACGGATGTTATTAGCCGTTGCCTCACACATAAAAGGGTTAAAACCCGTTGGTTTACCCCCCTCTATTGTCATATAACGCCCACCGATTGATAAAATATTGGCAAGTGCGCCTTTATCTTTGTCTAAAAAGATAAAGGTTGCATCCCTCTTATCTTCAGGAGTATCATCGGGGAATGTATTAGGATCTATATATTTGTGAAGTTGATCAAAAAGAAATGAAAGAAGAGCCGTTTTACCGACACCACTTTGACCTACTACTAGAGCATTACCAAGCAAAAATTTACCAAAATCATTTTTATTTGAAACTTCATGTAAATTAAAATAATAAGGTTGTCCGTTTGGAGTTTTAAGCATTGTAATAGCTTCACCCCATGCGTTACCGTCTCGCTTACCTTTTGAAGAGTTGTGAAGTGCAATTAAACTAGAGTAATTTTTTGAACTTAAATGAGCAATACGAGTTCTTAAAGCAAAATTTGTAGGAAATTGTGAAAAATAGTTAGCCGGTAAAGCTCTTGTTGCGATTGTAGCTGTAAAACCAAGTTCGTTAAGTGTTGTTAAAACTTCGTTTGTATTTTCTTTTGCCTCTTGAACACTATTCCCAAATACAACCAATGTAAAATGATATTCACCAAAACACAACTCACCCGAAGCAAGTTCATCAAGTGCCGTTTCGAGTTCTCTTTGTTGTGTTTGGCTATCATCTTCCGCACTTTTAAGGTGTTTTCGTTGTTTATCAAGAGCTGCACGCCCCTCTACTTTAGCTAAAGGGCTAAACGACTGCGTGATAGTGTAATCAATTTTGAGATACATAAGTGCATCCAAAATTCCGGCAAAGGTTTCATTTGAGTAATCGAGTATTTCAATAGAACGTGCGAAGCGTTTTGTATCATTGTTATAATTAATTTGCACCGTATCATTGTTAAACATAATGTTTTTTAGTCCGCCTTTTAAATAATCATAAATTGCGGAATTAAGTGCCATAACCGGCATGAATCTTCCACCGATCAGATAATTATAAAATTCAAGTTGCGATGAATATTGATAGGAGTCTTTTTCATATAGACCTAATCTTTGAGGGGAAAATGTTTTTAGATTTGCTTCGAGACGGTCGCAATATTCGTTCATACGACCAATAAAACGGCGGATCTCTTTTTGTTTGGTTACATAATCTAATTTTTTAAAAGAAGATTTTTCCATTTTGTTAGACATAGGATTAAACGCCATAGTAAAATACATAGCGTTTTGTTTGAGCGTAGCTTTTTTAAATCCGTTGTAATACGCTTCATCCATTTCTCTTAAAAATGGATTATCAAAATGTGAGGTAAATTTATCTTCAATACCGTGTCTAACATTATGAAAATAAAAACTAACGGGATCAGTAGCAAACGTTTTGAAAATCATATTGAGCTTGTTTTTATTCGTAATCAAATCTATTTCTTCTTCAACCTCAAACGGAACGCCATCAACTTTCCAAGTGGCTAAAAGCATAAAATCTTTTGTCATGACAAGATTGTTTAATAATACCTCATAGGGTACGTACTTTGTAAATGTTGGATCTTTTTCTAAACTCAGAATTGAAAGCTTCGGTAAGCCAACATCGGGAAGTTTTCTATAATCAACCGGAGAATACGTTTTAGCACCGTAAAATTTTTTATTAATTGGGGGCGTAAAAAACTGTAATTGAAGAAACATTAAACGAAAGATGAATTCATCTTTTTTTGCGACTGCCCTCATAATTATAAGGGCAGGCACTAAGGCTATATTGACAAACATATTTGTCCATACGGCAATAAGAAAAATTGTCGAACATACGACAAAAAGAGGAACGATCGGAACTCCATATAACATAGCCGGACGCGTAAGTCCTTTAAAGAGCCTTTCGTTAAACATCGTTTATCCAATGCTTCCAACAAGAAGAGAAGCAAGAGATGAAGCTGATGCAATAATTACAGCACCTATAATGATCTTACCGCACTCTTGAATAGTTTGACCACCAAATAAAACCTTATAACCTACAACGAGTATCGCTATCGTTACGGTTACAACAGAAACACCCATGAGTGCGTCGGAAATAGTAGACAATGTAGAATTTGCATTACTTAATCCAGAGGCAAAAATAAAATCGGGGACGGAGAGGAAAACGACAAAGAACGATAATAAGCGAAGCTTAAAATTTTTTGAAGGACTTGCGAGGGTTAGTGTTGGCTTATATTGCCCCCCCCCCCCCCGCCATTCTCTTAGCGGTTTGTACGTGATTTTGCATTGGAAACTCCTTTTGTTTAAAAAAATATGCTACCATTTTAGTTAAAGAAAATTAAATTTTAATAAAAATAAAAGATTTTATCTATAAAATTGCGATATTTATTCAAAAAATAAAAATATTTTTCAATAGTTAGAATTTTATGCTATTTCAAACCAAATGTCAAGGGAAAATATAATGGCGATGGATAAAAAATTTGTTAGTAAGCAAATTGGTATTTCATTAGGAACACTATATAATTGGGAAAAAGACAAGCCCTTTTTATATGGACTTATAAGAGAGTATTTTGAACAAAAAACAACATTAGAAAGTGAATTACTTGATCATTTTTCACAACTCACCGAGATAGATAAAGATATTACACTCTCACAAATAAAGACAAAAGCACTTGAAGCTAAAAAAGAAAAAATGCTATCAAAAAAAGAATAACTTAAATATGTTTTATAACTTATTTAAGTTATTTATGTTATAATACCGCAATATCTATAAGGAGTCCACAATGAAAAAGTTATTAAGTCTGATTTTTATGAGTATCTTAGCTCTAAGTTTAGTTGGTTGCAATAGTGAAGCTGAGAAGAAAGAAGCTGAAAAAATGGCTAATTATAAAAAGAGTATGCAAAACGATGTTAAACTTGATGGAGTAGAGTTTGCAGCTCCAAAAGAAAGAAAGTAACATCTCTATGAAAAAGTTATTAAGTCTAATTTTTATGAGTATCTTAGCTCTAAGTTTAGTTGGTTGCAATAGTGAAGCTGAGAAGAAAGAAGCTGAAAAAATTGCTAATTATAAAAAGAGTATGCAGAATGATGTTGATTTTAGTGCAGCACGTAGCCCATATACAAACCCCAATGAAAAGAAATAAAATAGGTTATTTAAGATAAATAACCTATTTTATAAAGGCACTTTAATAAAAAGTTTTGGGGCTTATTTCTCAATTTTAAATTTGTTATTTTTCCACTAAATAATATTTCTTTTAGTGGTAGTTTTCTTTTTTTAAGTCTTTTGCCATTAATAAAACTAAATGTTTGCCCTACTTCATAATGTGCAATTTCATCGCTTTGATTAGCTCCACATGAACGACACACATTACCAAAATAAGCATATCCACTTGTTTTAGAATAAAAAAGGTTTAACCCAAAATCATTTAATACTGTACATAAAATTTGATATTCTTGTTCAGAACGTGCATAGAGCTTCAAAAAAGAAAAAGCATAATGTTCTTTTTTCGTATGTTGCAGGTTTGATAAATAATCAAGATAAAAATAGCCTTCATTTGTTCCTAAAGCATGATGCGAGTATATTACACCACACTTCCAACATGAGCAAGAAGGAAGAGAATATAAAATAGGATTTGTGACTCTTAATTCTGCTTGATTTGTTAGCCCTGAAAATTTGCATAGACTTTCTGATGATTTTTCAAAACTTGCAAACCATTTTTTTTTATCGTTGTTCCATAATGCGCCAAGCTCTTTAACATCATTTTTTAATTCATAAGGAACTTCCAAAAAAATCATAAAATATCTTAAATAACTTATTTAAACCAATATTTACCGCCACCCTCTACATGCCAGGGCAGCCCTAAATCATCTTGAATTTTGGGCGCACTTTTACCGTGTAACTCTTCTATTGGCACGAACAAGACAATAGCAGCCATATTATCCGGTGTGTTGATTACGGGCGGTAAACCCATTCCAACACTAGCAACAACCGCATTAGATAAAAGCTTCGAGTTTAGATTTGGTATCTGTTTCTTTTCCATGTGAGAGCCTTATTATACAGATAATGCACCCCAAGAGTCTTAGCCCCTCTTGCGAGGGGGAGCTTTAGTAAGCTCTTGTAATTATGCAAATTAATGCTATAATTACAACCAAGAATTTTAAAAGCAAGATTATCACCTCATTTCGAGGATCTAAATTTGCCCTTAGAGGTCTCCACCCTCTTGGGGCATAACCTCGACTACAATTATACACTTTCAAATATTAATACTTCCATAATTTAATAAACTTATTTAAGTTAAATAACTTATTTATTCTATTTAACATATTTAACTCTTACATGAGCTTTAGCGAATAGAGCGGAGCGTTGGTAGGCGTAGCCGTGTGGGAGTGCAGCGCACGACGGGTGAAACGAAGTGTAACTCCATCCCTAAACAGCCGGGCTATCTTCGCTCTTGCCCTTTAAGCTATCTTAGTGTATCGTACGATACAAATAACACCTCACTTCTTTGTGAAATAGCTATGATACGTGCCTAACCCAAAGGGGCTTCCCGTGCTATCTTTCACACCCTAAAGGGCGATGAAAGATAGACCGCACGGAAAACGGCAATCACGCTATTTGATAAGAGCTTCTTTAAATTTTCTCTCTTTTTTTAAGAGCTTACATGTAAAGCTCATTACCTGGTGTTGTCTCCTCAATCACTTCACAATTTAATGATACTCTACGTGCGATATCCAAATTCAAAAAGGAGCTTTTCATGCGTAAATTTTTAGTGGCTTTAGTAACCGTTGCAGCACTCTTTAGTGGCTGCGCTTCTAATGGTATGGCAGTTAACACACCAGGCGGAAACAATATTGATCGAGTCTTTATTGAGGGATCAGTACAAAAACAAACTAAAGTGATTATTAACGATAGCGAAACAGCAATTTTAACGGGTGTAGCAGCCGGAGCCGGAGTAGGGGTAGCCGGAGGAGCGATCGCCGGAGGAAATACCTCTAGCACCGTTAAAGGAGGGCTGATAGGTAGTGTTGTTGGCGGTGTTGCCGGCGGACTTATTGGAAAAGAAGTTGAAGCATATCAAACGATCATTATGGGTGATGATGGTATGACCTATCAAGGCTATTTAACAGAGCGATTAAATCCTGGTACACGTGTTGAATTTACAATCAAAGATAACAAGCTCAAGAACGTAAACGTTTTGGCTAATCAAAACACTAGACAAACCATTAAAAGATACAATTAACCTAAAGAGCGGTGATTTTCACCGCTCACTCTTTCAACCACAAAATAAAGCTTTAATAACTTAATAAACTTATTTAACTTATCTTGCCATACCAAGAGTTTTTTCATTAGTTCGTACGTGTTCTTTTTCTTTTTTAGGAGCATGAGTTTTTGAAAATTCCGCTACTTCTTTGCGAATATCAAACTCTTTAGCTTGAGGATCTTTATCTTTCTTTTGAATTGATAAATTATTATAAGCTTGCACAAAACCCTTATAAAATTTTTGCACATCCTCGCCGGCTATTTCTGCCATTGATTGAAAGCTTTTTAAACTACCCTCAAGGACGTTGTTTAAAATATCTTTTTTGATACCTGGTGAAAGTGTTTCAGCCATTTTCTCACTCACCGGCTCTTGTATCTTCTCACGTGAAAGATCTTGTGATCCAAGAGCTATTAAATGATCTAAACCTTTTTCAAAATTACCTTGTCCTAATTTAACATTGAGTGTATAGTTCTGATCACCGGATTTTAACTCAAAACCTATGCTCTCTTTTGAAAATGAGAGAGTTTCTTTGTTCTTACCCTCAATGAGCTTATCAGCTACCTTGAGAGTATTGAAAAATTTAGCAACATCCTCTCCGCTATATTCTTGTCCGTCTTTAATGGACTCTTGCAGCTCTTGAGGAAGTTTTGAAGTATCAAGTACCTTGATCGAAACGGATTGATCAAATTGATTAACATCGTTTTCTTTTGCTGCCATCATTGAACGCTCCTATATTTTTATTTGTCTAATTATACAGTAACGCTGTGTTTAAAAGCGTTTATTTTTTCATAAAAATTGCTAGTGCTACACAAACCAAAGCGGTCGCTTGTTTAAAAGAACTATCAAAAGCTATCTCATAATCCTTTTTTCCAAAAAACTGGTAACCGTAGTTTGAAATAACTAGCCCTGCCAATATAAACAACAAATCTACCAAGTTTATTTGATTTCTATAGCAGTTATTCTATTCGTGCCAGTCGTGCCAACAAGATTTATTTTATTAATAAAAACTCGTTTGAAGTTTTCAAAATATTGTTCATTAATATTTTGATTCCATTTGATTTGTATTTGTATCTCTTGATCCGAAATCTTTTTATATTGGACTGTAACATCTCCAAGGGCTTTATAATAGTCATGTTTTAAAATAATTTTGGCTCTTTCTTCCAACGTATATTTTGAGTTTGCATAAGTCTGATTTTCTTTAACCATTTCGATTAAAAGCGGTGCTGAACAATCTTTAAACGAAAAACCATTTTTATCAAGCTTCATACATACTCGTGCCATCGATGAAATAGTTTTGAAATATTGTTCATCATTAGAAAATAAAGAGACTGATGGATCAGGGAGAAGAGTCATTAGTCTTTCTAAGAGTTCTAGATACTCCATTGTGAGAAGAGCCGACAATGTACTCTCTGTAATACGTAGTGCCTCTTTTTCATCAGAAACACTATTAACTTTATAAGCAACACCAAATAATAAGATTGTCACAACGATACCAACGATTGTCTTTTTCATAACTCTTTTCCACTCTCATATTCATTTTCTCTAACTGTAACATTCATAGATAAAGAAATTTTATCATCACTCATTACCTTTGAACGAGAAGCATTGTATGTTCGCTCGAATACTTCAAATTTAATGCCTTTGTTGCCAAGCTCATTCAACAACTCAATAACCGCTTCTTTGGTTTCTCTTTCAGCTTCAAAGTTCTCTGTTTTAACTACATACAACATTGCAAATTCTCCTCAATCAGTAATCAGGAGTTTAAAATATTAAAGATTTTTTTATTCATTTCTTCAATATCAACATAGTGATTTTTGTCATAAAAATAACCTAATTCCGAAACTATAAGAGTGTAAAGAATTTTTTTACGATATTTTGAAGATATTTCTAAAAGATTGGCAATTAAAACCAACTTACTTTTTGGTGCTTTTTTTAACGAATCTTTGAAGTTAACAAAACCTATCATAAAAAAACCTTTTTAATGAGTTATAAAACATATTAAAGTTATTTAGCTTTTTCAAACTCTTCAACAAAGAGTTTCTTAGCATACGCCGTTACATCCTTACAGCCGTTTTGCAATGCAAAGGAAGCCATTTTATCTATCATTTCTTGTGAAATATAGAATTGAATACGTTTATCTTGTTTCTGATAATCAGAGACTACCGGACGACCAATTTGTTTATTTTCAACACTTTCAAAATGTTGTGAACTCGGTTTTTGATCGCCCTTTTTAAATCCTTTAAAGCCCATGTTATTTTCCTTTTGTCATTGATTTAATTAAGTTAATTAAGTTATTAAAGTCATTTGATACTTTACGATAATTAAAGCCACTAAGTCCACCTACTGACTGCATTTGTGCAACTGTTTTTCCCTCTGTAAAAACATTTGGCAGCGCAGCAGAAAAACGAATAGGGCAGAGTGGTAGATGATCTAACCCAAACTCTTTAAGTGTATCAAGAAGTGCCACATAGCCCGGATCTTCTTCTTTAATTTTGTTTGGTACAAGAATGATATTTTTATTTAATGGCAAAATTGAATTTATTGCCTCTAACGTTACTTGCACATCTGCTAACTCAACTAAAAAAGGGATGATCACAATATCTGATTTTTTAAGAACGGGGATCATGTGTTTTGTAATACCACCGCCAAAATCATAGATTACATCATCCATACTCTCCGGGATTGCCTCTGTCGTAATTAAAAGATGATTATCGTCTAAATAGTTTTTTAGTACCGTGTACGTTTCATTTGCAACAATACCAAAATCAAACGTTAAAGCCAAATTGAGAGCGATCGAGGTTTTACCTTGACCGCCTTTGAAGTTTGTAATAGAGATTTGCATAAATATCCTTTAATAAGTTATTTATGTTATTATAGTTAAATAAGTTAAATAAGTCAATATTTACATAGGATCTTTAAAGAACGAATTGAATACAGTATAGTAAGCCTTAGATTGTGTATTTGCACGGCAATCAGCTTCACCGGATTTTAACTCAAGTTGGATATCTCCGTTTGCATCACGGGATAGCCCTCTAAAAATATATTTTTGTGCATTTATGGTAATTTCACAATCGATAAAACTTGTAATGAATTTTTTATATCTTTCCTCATTGGTATCAAGTATCTCTTTTAAATCATCTTCACTAAAAAGTGATAAAGACTCAAAAGAACTTTTTTGTACTTCCTCTTTTGGAGTTTGATCAATACATTCAATAATTTTATCAATCTTGAGCGGAGCATGAAAGCGGATTGTTTCGATCTGCTTATACTTCAAAATTTGACTCTCTTTATCAAAGGTAATATTAAATTCGTGCAAAAGCTTTTCGTTATCTTGAATTTCTTTTTTAAAACGTGATTTGTTTTCATTTTGGATATCGAGCTTGTCACAAATATTTTGAAATGAAATACCATTTTTTAAAGCCTGGTTAGAGAGCATGTAAGAGACGAGGGCTTTAGTCTTTGCAAGATTGTTAGGAATAGCGACGATTTTTTGATTAAGATCTTTTGGAATTTCAACCGCATAATGCAAAATATGAAACTTTGCAGTCTTAGCTGGCATGATCACGGCATACTTATTCGTTTTGTAATCTAGTGCAAAATCACCTAAGAGCATGTGACGATGTTCAAAGTTTTCATTTTCCACGATCATATCTGTATGACGTAGATCATGCAACCATCCTTTAATCAAATGAATAACATCATTCGGTTTTTCATAGCCCATTTTTTTAGCCATGTCGTAAAGATTATGATAAATTAGATAACTTCCATCTTGCCTCAACTTAGATAAGCCTTTGTTATCTGTAAAAATAATTGAAAGGAGATCTCTATGCTTTTGATGTAGGGAACGATTTACTTTGATTTTTAAGCTGCCGTCATCGTAAATTACTTTATCTCTTTTCAGCTCTTTTGAAATGCGTGTTGTTGCATTAAATAAGTTTTTCCTAAAGTATTCAACCGGTAAAGCTCCGGCATTAACTTTAGCGGAAAGGTTTGTGAACTCAACGTTAGTTAATTGTCGTTCATCATCCAAAACAACTTCTAAATCATTACCTTGCATTAAAATACACCGCCTTGCATTAAAATACTATACTTTCTTGCAGTAAAATACTACACTTTTTTATTAGAAAACACAAGAGTTTTTGCATTAAAATACTATATAAAATGCACTTAAATACGGTATTTTGCTATATTTTGCAGTTAAATACACTATCTTGCATTAAAATACGGTATTTTTTGAGATCACTTTAAGATGATTTTTTGCACTTAAATACGGTATTTTTTAGGGTAAAATCAATAAAAACCGGTACAAGGGCTTTGCAGCAAAATACACTACCTTGCACTTAAATACGGTATTTGTTGAAAATTGATGAAATTTAGCTCTTGCATGATGATATTGAGACATTGAATACCATTTTTTTGTCAAACAAAAAGATCAAAAAGCGATCATTTTAGATTTTTTGAGGTTAGTGCTTGCAGTTAAATACTATACTTTTGCACTTAAATACGGTATCTTTGCACTTAAATACGGTATTGTTACACCTATTTTGCAGTTAAATACTATACTTTTGCACTTAAATACGGTATTGTTAAGTATTATATTTAAGAGTATATTCTTAAGATATTAATTATCTTAAGAGAATATACTCTAGAGAATTTTTCTTTTTTCCGTTTTAAATAACTTGCACGTGGCATATTTCGCTCGCTCAAACCCGACGATGAAAAAACCTACGGTATTTTTCACATCGTGTGTTCGACTTCACTCACTTCCGTAAAGAGATCTTTTTTTCTAAAAAGTTCTTTCTAAGAGCATGAAAGAGCCAAAATACAAAAATCATTTTAGCACTTGGATTTATTCATGTCAAAAGATCAGCTCAAGAGCGTCTTACTTCTTGCAGTTAAATACACTACTTTGCATTAAAATACTACAAGCAATACTTTTGTATTGGAAAGTTTAGTTTTCAATCATTAGTATTCAAAGTGCCTAAAATTCGAGGTTTCAAATTTGACTTAAGAAAACTCAAGAGTAGGGCAAAACTTAAAGTGCCTATTTTTCGGTTTTTTTTGTTTAAGGTTTAAAAATTTTTTGTCAATTCTTAAAAAGATTATTGCATCATGAAAATAAATTCAATTATACCCCGTAATGCTTCGTAAATAGCCCTAAAATCCAAAAACTACCCTAAAACAATATCAAGGCACATTTAAACATCCCTAACGCCCTATCGGTTGTTGGCTCAATGCTTTCCTTACTACGTGCGGACTCTGCTTTGACCTTAAGCAAACAAACATCACCTTATTGGTAAATCTTGAGGCAGTTCTTGAAAAAATATCTTTTATGAGCGAGAGCGAATAGAGCGGAGCGTTGGTAGGCGTAGCCGTGTGGGAGCAAAGCGACGGGGTGAAGCAAAGCGTAACTCCATCCCTAAACAGCCGGGCTATCTAAAACCGGCATTTTGTGCAGCGCAGCGCAACAAAATATCCGCCGGTTTCTTCTTTGCTGATCTCTCACTTGGAGAGATCTATTCCCTTGTCTTTTTGGAGAGTAAACGAGTTATCAATAAGATCTTTTGCCCACTTTGGTTTATGAGCTGCTTCAAACTTTACATGATCATTACGACGATCATAAATTTTTATGAAGTGATTAGAATTTCTATGAGCTGAATTGTCATAGATCAAAACATTGTCAAATTCACGGGCTACACTTTTGAAGCATTTAATACAGTCTTTTAGATTTTTTTCTACGATGTCAGGATCTACATTATGCGCTCCCTCGCTAAGTCTATTTTCAATCCTAAGATTTGAAATTTCTTTGCGATCAACGCCGATATAAATCAACGCAGTATTAAAACCATTTTCATGAGCTTGTTTAGCCAATTTTGAAATTACACTTTCATGATCAAGTATCCTTTCAATGGCAAAGCTTTTTTTGTCTTTGAAAAAATCCTCTCTTTTTTGTTTTAATTCATTTGAGGCTTCTCTTTGTTGTTCGATAGTAAAATCATAATATCCACCAAATTTATTTTTATAGTGGAGATCAGGATTTATAAAAGGAATTTTTGTCTCCTCTTCAAATTTTTTACCAAACGTAGATTTTCCAACTCCATTAGTTCCGGTGATAATTGTAAAAAGAGGTTTATTCATTTTCATAGACTTTCAATATTCAATATTTTGTATTCATTTTGTGTAAGCTCACGAATGATTTTGCTTTTTTGTGTTTCTTTGTCAAAACTAATCAAACAAGCTTTTTTATCAGGATAAATAATGTAACAATACTCTTTAGATAATTGAGGCTCATAGCCAATTATATTTTTACCATCTTTGTGTAATTCACTTGGTATCTCTTTAAAAAACTCTCCATCTAAAATTTTATCTAACTGTTCTTGTGTCATTTTCAATCCTTTTAGTTTTGTGTACTATTTTTAAATTCACTTGTATAGAAATTATAAAATCTAGTATAGTATGGATAACTCTCTCTTTGTCTCATTCCGTAATTATAACACTCTATTGTTTCTTGCATTTTTTTATTTTTAGCGTTATAGCAATTTCTCAAAATTTTAGAACTCCGCCTTAAATTATTTAGAGGCTCAAAAATTTCATCAATTTCATTTATACTAAAATTGCTTGAATTTATTTGAGCTAGTCCAACATCAATATTGAAATTATTTTCAAGTAAACTTTTTGAAATTTTAATAGCACGTCTTAGCGTATTAGGATAAATCGTTACGACTTGTTTTGAATTATCCAATGAATATTTACCAATAACAATTTTAATATTTTCATTTTCTAGCGTTTTAAAATACTTTGCATTTTCTTCATTGGTTAAAAACGAAATTACCAACGGTGAAAAATCACTTTCAATTTTTACAATCGTAAACAAAATATCTTTTGAAATATTTTTTTCACTTGAAACTATCTCTATCGCTTGCATGATACTGTTTTGATCGTATGCAAGTAATTTGATAGAACATAATGAAAGAAATAAAAATAGACTAGCTATTTTTATTTGAGTTTTCATTTTCATCGTTTTTCAAAAGGGCGTTTGCAAAATCCTGAACAAAACCGTATTTGCTTAATAAGTCCGCTAACTCTTTTTTAAACTCTTTATTTTCACTTACTTTTTTCATGAGCGAGTTGAAAAAATCTTTTTGTATTTTTTCTTCGAGTTTTCGCTTTTGTTCTTTGGCTTTTTTTTGTTGTTCAATAAGTGCTTTTAGTTTATTGTTAATTTTGTCTAAATCGTCGGTTATCGTTTTTGTATTTGTACTCATATTTATACCTTTAAATAGAATTTATACCGTGAATTATCGTATCTAATTACTTAATTATTGATTAAGGCGTATTCGTTTATTATTTCCTTGTCAAAGTAATAAAGCATTGCTAAGGCAGGATAGCCCACGAGGTGCAAAAAATATATCATTTTTCACACATCGTGGGCGATATTTCTACGAAGTTCTTGGATTAAAAGGCGATAAGATGGATGATACAGTACAAAAACTAATTAGAATACCAAAGGCGAGTTTTGATTATTTAAACTCAATAAAAGAAAATAAGCAGTCAATTAATTCTATGATTAATTTAATGATTGCTTATTTTATGGATAAAGACAAAGAAAAAAAACAAATTACTAAGATTAAAGATGAAAATGCCAACACAGTAATGAGGCTTTTAATTACAAAAAGTGAGTTTGATTTTTTATCAAAAGAGGCTCTCAAAAATGGTTTTTTGTATGCGAGACGTGAGGCGAAATTCAGACTTTTGAATACAATTTATAAAGATAAATTTTATCTTCCTTTAGAGTTGGAAGAGTTGAGAAAAGTTAAAAAAGAGTTAAATGCAATAGGGCGAAATTTGAATGCACAAGTAAAAACACTCCAAAACAGAAAAGCAGAGATAAAGAATTTTGACGTAGAAAAGTATGATTTATTTTTGGAAAATATTAGTAAAAAAATAGATAATTTATCTGGTGAATTTGCGAATATAATCTCACAAAATAAAAGGCGTTTTCAATGAGAGTCAAAAATATATTAGATGATATTCTCAAAGCAAAGCGAAGATATATCAAAGTCGAAAATAATGCAAAATCAACGTATCAACATAAGAATAAATTTGAGAATACTCGAAAGCAGAACGTCAACAGAAAAAATACAGAGGTATTGGTTAAGATTACTTCATCGGGTAAAAATATTGAAAGCGTTGGTAATCATGTTGATTACATTTCACGTAATGGCAAACTTGATTTAATTACGAGTGACGAAATAGTCTATCAAGGTAAAGAGGGCAGAAATGAGATTAAAAAGATTTTGAAAGATGAGGGAGAAGTTATACCTCACAAAAACGAGAATAAAAAAGAGAAGAGAGAAACATTGAATATCGTTTTTTCTATGAAAGGCAATAACAACGTACCCGAAGATAAAATGAAAAAAGCGGTTTTTGATACAATGAAAAGACTTTATCCAAACAATCTTTTGGTCGTGGCTTTACACAACGATACAAATAATCCACATTGTCACGTTGTCCTAAAAGTTGATAATGGACTAGGTAAGAGAATTAATCCGAAAAAGAGTGATTTGCAAAATTGGAGAGTTGAGTTTTCTAAGTCTTTAAACTCTTTAGGTATTGAAGCAACCGCCCGAACTTATAAACCTAAACAGATTGAAACGCAAGAGCAGAAAGCACACCATTATAAAATTACTTCTTTTGGTCTTGCACCGTATCAATTCAATCAAGATGAAAAAGAGAGTTACTATATTCAGTATGAAACGACCAAAGGCGAAAAGGTCGAAATTTGGAGTAAAGACCTTGAGAGAGTTGTGAAAGAGAATAATATTCAAGTTGGAGAGTTTGCACGTTTTGCAATCACAAGGCAAGAGCCGGTGAGTGTAACCGTTAAGCAAAAGCAAAAAGACGGAAGTGTGATTGAAATCAAAAAAGACACGTATAAATCTCTTTGGGATTGTTCAATTCAAGGTCGAAAAGAGCAAAAGTTAAACCCGATAAAAGTTGATCGTAAGGCTCAATATTCACTCAAAAATGAGAATGTCAAAGGTGCTGATCTTTCAAGAACTGATAAAAAAGATGATCGAAAAATTGTTGATAAAAGCACTAAAAAAGAAGTCAAAAAAGATCAAGAGAAAGAGTTTGAGAGATAGAGCTTTTATTAAGCTTTTCTCGCTTTCCATTTAAAATCTTTTGTTATTCACAAAAGGATTACATTTCAATCGAGGCTAAAATAATTACGTTTTTTTTGTTTTTTGGAAAATTTTTTAGTATAGTTAAATTGTATAAATTCAATCTTTGGAGTATTAAAATGGCTGATGAAAAGATTTGTAAAGGATTATCAAAATCTACGACTTTAACATGTTTTTTTATTGTTGCTGCAATGGCATTTTTTCCTCTTTATGAGTATTTAGCTGCTGATTATTTTCGTATTTTAATGGCTAAAACATTCGTTTTTGCGTTCTTGTTCGTCATGTTTATAATTCCATTTATAGGATACATGTTTCTAAAGGCATTTAAAAAAGTTGCGTTTTTATTTGTGGCTCTTTGTTTGGTGATCTATGGTGAGCTGCATACTTTTATAGATATGCAAAAGAATGTACCTGAAAGCTACTATAAAGATATGACAACCATTTTACAAGATAAAAAAATACCCGTTTCACTCAAAAGATACCTATATGATGCCTCAAGTGATGGAGTAATAACTTATAGAGAGTGGCTTATTTTTTCAACCAGGTATGATCTTTTTTTAACAACACATGAGAAAGATTTAGATATTGATCAACGTGAGCAAGAGAAATTTTTAAGAGCTAGAGAAAGAGTTGTCATGTAAAGGAAATAGGCGGTTAACCGCCTATTGATTATTTTTTTTCTACTTTTACTCGCTATCGTTAGACACCATAAAATCAATCTCACATGAATTACATTTGAGATCTAAATTTGCTTTACCCCAAACAGAAGCTCCACAACCGGCACATGTATATTTTGTTTTTAATTTGGATTGAGACATAGCCTTGACCTCTTCGATCGGTACAATGTCATTGATTACGTGAGAAACAACCGTATATAAATTTTCTAGGATTTGATCGTTAGTATCCTCACGGATCTCTTGATCTTGAGTTTCTTGGTTTTGCGAGAATGGGATTTGAGACATGAGCTTATTTGGAAATCTATCAAACCATTTGATAAATAATCCATCTTGAAATAACTTGATACAAAGCTTTTCAAACGTACCACCTTTTATAGGATAGTCATTCATAGATTGACCCGTTTTACTCCCACCAGGTAAACCGGTACTTGATGGCATAAGACCTAAGCTTTCCATCTTATCCGCCCACTCTTTATTGTGATATGTTTTCCTGGACGGAGTACCATGTTCATATTGCCAAAGGTGACACATTTCATGTACGATTGTTTGAAAGACCTCAATAAAATTGCAGCTTGAAAAGTAAGAGGGATTTAGTGCAAGCTCATGGATCTTCACGCCTTTATTGTTCACCCAACGTTCAGAGCTAAAGTATCCCATAACATTATTTTTTCTTTGAACGGTGATTAGGCAATTTGGCAGCGTATTTTCAAAAAGTTCTTTATTGAAGAGTTGGTAAATCTCTTGTAAGACTTCATAAAATTCTGATGTTGGTATTGTATTTGGCATGAGCTACCTTTTAGATATTTGTATCGTACGATACACAAAAAAAGCTTAAAGGGCAAGAGCGAAGAGATAGCCCGGCTGTTTAGGGATGGAGTTACGCTTTGCTTCACCCCGTCGCTTTGCTCCCACACGGCTACGCCTACCAACGCTCCGCTCTATTCGCTAAAGCTCATGAAAAATATTTAATAAGTTAAATAAGTTATTTAACTTATTTTAAGTCAAATAACGTTATAATTTCTCATACATTTAAAGAGAAAGGATTTTAAAATGAGTGTAAATGCAAATAGCATGAAAGCAATCCGAAAAGAGCTTAAAGAGTTTTATCCAAACTTGAAATTTAGTGTCAGAAAAGTAGATTTTTGTTGTGTACATGTTGATATGCTTGAGGGAAATATTAACTTTTTGCAGCATTTGACAGAAAAAGGCAAAAGATACTATACCGATGATACAAGAGGTTATTTTAGTGTAAATGAGTTTTACATTAATGACCATTTTGAGGGCGAGGCGTTAGATCTCTTTAAAAAGATCCTTGAGACAATTTATAAACACGTTGGACGACATTACAATAGTAATGCAGATCTTCACGCCGCAGATTATCCGGCATGGAATTATCATATTTGTATTGCAGTAGGACAGTATGATAAACCATACATTTTAAAAGCAAGCTAAAGGCGTACTCTCCCTAATACGGGAGAGGCTTTACCAAAAGACCAGGAGTGAGATCATGAGTAAGAAACAACAAAATATAGCAGCGCAAGAACTCAAGAAGAGATTAAAAAGATTAGGTGTAAAACAAAACTTTCAAGTATCTCAAGAAGTAGGTAATGATACTATTACCATGTGGGTGTATAACGGTAAATTCTTTGATGATGAAAACTCTTTGATTATTTGGTTTGATGATTATTTTTATGATGTAACGAGATTGACTTATGACGAAGGAACGACTATTCTTGAAAATCCAACAGATGAAGAGCTTGCCGAGTATATTATGAAACATTGGGGATAATGAAATTTTATGTAAAATACAAAGAACAAAAAGGAGTTTCACATGCAAGAGTTAGAAAAAATGAGTCAAAATGACCTCAAAAGACTTCGAGAACAAATAGACATACTTTTAAATGAAAATCAAAAAAATGACATTTGGAAAGCTGCCGAAGTTCTTTTAAATTTTGATCAAAAAGATTTAATACTAAGAACTGAACGAGTACGATATATTGAGGATACTTCAATCTTGAGAAGATTAAAGGATATAGGATTTAGTGTTGTTGTGCATACAGGCTATAATAATGAAATTACCGGATTAGCTCTAATTAACTATAATATTGCCGAAGAAGAAGCAAGCAGATATTACGGATGTTCTTTTTCCAAAGATGGAACTTTATCTTTTGACAATTATGAAAAACCGAGTGATAAAGATATTGTTAGGATTAAAGAGATTTTAAATCTTAAATAATGAGCTTTACATGTAAGCTCTTAAAAAAAAAGAGAAAATTTAAAGAGGCTCTTCAAAAATAGCGTGATTGCCGTTTTCCGTGCGGTGTATCTTTCAGCGCCCTTTAGGGTGTGAAAGATAGCACGGGAAGCCCCTTATGGGTTAGGCACGTATCAGAGCTATTTCACAAGCTCTGTATTGAGTGTTCCGTCAGCTTTGAGTGTACACTTGACTTTATACTCTGCACCCTTTTCAGACTTACGAGTTAAAGTAACGGATTTACCATCAAATAACTTTTCGACTGCTGCTAAGGTTAAGTCCTTTCCTCTAAATGACTTGTAAACAAAACGTGATCCTTTTTTAAAGGTTTTTGGAGTTTCAACTATATCACCACTTGCATTATCGTTATTTTGTGCTGCGCTTGAGCTTGCCGATTTATTCCATACGGGAGTTAAAAAGTATTTATTGGTTGGATCAAAATAAACGCCATGTAGAGCCGGATCTTCAATGTATGGATTTTCTTTACTACTATAATGGATAATCTGCATTAACTCGTCTATGCCAAGAGTTGAGCCTAATGTGCGTGATTGATCTTTAAAAACAATGAAATTGCATTTTTCAGTAGAAGAACATTTAAAAAACTTCTCTCCCTCAAGTAAATTCGATTGACAAAGAGGACAAAGAAATTCAAGCTCTACGACTTCACTTTTTGTCTTTACGTCCACCTCTTTACCCAAGTTTTCAAAGATATAGGGGATCATTTCATTCATGATCGTTTTATCAACAGAAGATATAAAATCCTGGTATGTTAATTCACCTCTGCGGATCTGCTCAAAACCATTTTCCCAATTACCGGTTAAGATAACGCTTTTTAGCTGTTTTGGTAGCACCTTGTAAATTTCCCATCCGGCAGTCAATAAAGAGAGTTCTTGACTTTTGCCGGTAGCTTCCATCATTTTGTTTTCAATAAGTTCATTGATAATCGGCTCACGTGTTCTATCTGTTCCGATACCCTCTGCTTTTTTCAAAAGCTTTTTAGTCTCTTTGAGTACCTTAATATAATCGGGATCGTCACTTTCTTTGATTTGATCATCAATAACTTTAGTAACGTTCAAAAGAGTATCAATAAGTGTTTTAACGGTATATTTAGAGGGGCATTTTGTCTTTCCATCTTTGAGCTTAACACTATCAAGACTTATTCGATCACCGGCTTTTAAATCACTATTAAACGTGCTATCTTTGATCTCTTGATCAATGAACGTGCGCCAACCTTGCTTTAATGCTTTTTGTCCGGTAATTTCAAATTTATGTCCGGCAATATCAATGATTAAATGCTGTTTGATAATTTCATCATCGGGGAGAAAAGAAACCATTATACGCTTTGCGATCAATTCATACGCTTCTTTTAAGCGTGGGAGCTTGTGCGCTTCCCAATTTTTTAGATCTGTTGCACCTGGTATTTTACTTGTAACGGAAAGGGGTGTATGGTTTTGTTCTGCTGCTTTTTTGTCATTAAAAAGACCGGCATTTGTTGAAAATTTCGGGCTATCAATCGGAGTACCTTGTGAAGCGAAATAATGCTGAATACTATTAAAAGCGGTTTCAACTTCTTCACGATCTGTAAAAGAAAAATAACGTCCGTTTGTTCCTGGATAAGTGGTAAAACCCTCATTGCGAAGATAATCTAAAATCTCATTACATTGTGTTAATGTGATCTTATATTTTCCCATCATTTCGCTTGCAAAGTCCGTACCTGAAAGCGGTAAAGGGCGTGATTTGGAGACGGTAGGTGTTGTTTCGTTCTTCTCAACTTTACCCGTGTTTTGTGCGGCTTTTAATTCGTTTATAACGGTATTAGCCTTATTTTGATTAAAGTAATTTCGAGTTTTAACTTGCTTTGACTCTAGCGTTCCATCTTCGTTAAAATCTTCGACCTCTTCATGGAAAAAATGAGACAATTCAAGATCTTTTATTTTTCCGTCAATGTAAAAAAATGGCTTTGCACCGTTCTTTTTAAACGCTTCAATTTCTAGCTCACGATTACCAATAAGAGAGATAATAACCGATTTTACACGACCGGTATAAAGTGGTTTTCCGTACTGATCTGTAAGAGTCTTAGTAATTTTCATACCGACTAAATAATCACAGTTTGAACGTGCCATTTGAGAGGCATATTCTGCTTCATATTTAGAAGCATTATACGGCTCAAGATTGTTCATAGCCTTTTGTACGGCTTCGGCTACTTTAAAAGAGCCTTTATTCCAAAAACGAAATATTGGTAATTTGATATTAGGATGGATTTGAAAAATCATATTGCGCCCGATGGCTTCGCCCTCTGCATCTGCATCCGTAGCTATAATAATTTTTTCAATATCAGAGCGATACAAAAGCTTTTTTAAAAGCTCTCTTTGTCGTTCCTTATTATCTTGAGGGGATGGTTTTAACTTGATTTCATTGATCAGTTGAGGCATTTTATAATCTTCGATCGTAGCGAGGCGTTGATATAGTCCATAAGAGGGGTTTATCTCTTTTGGTTGCACTTGCGAATATAGGTGTCCGGCAGCCCAACAAAAAACGTATTGATCGCCCTCAAGATAACCTCTTGATTTTCCCTCATTATTGAGAGCTTCGGCATTAGAGCCTAACTTTGCATCTTTCAATGTTGCCGCCATATCACAACCGGCTTCTCGTTTTTCAGTAAGAATAAGTATTTTTTTGTTCATTGATAAGTCCTTGATTTTTTTGAACGATGTTAATAGACGGTTACACCGACACCTTTAATAATAAGCGGTTTATTTTTTTCTGTTTGCGCTTGAGCTTGAGCTTTAATTTTTGTTGTTGTTTGTTGCGTTGTCTTTTTATTGGTTTGTGGTGTTTCAGTTTTTTTAGGCGGTTGTGGAGCGAGTTTAAAAGCGATCATTTCGTCAGCTTCTAAAGGAACGTATTTACTATCGTTTGCCATACTGAAAGAAATGCTCAAGAGCATTATTAAAATAAATTTTTTCATTGTCCGATTGCCTCTGAAATTTCAACATCAATACATAGAGCCGTAGTAAATGCCAAATCATGAGTTAAAATTAGAGCTACTAATTCGCCTTTTTCTGTTCCATTTTCTACTTGACCAGACTCTTTAGAGGCTATGGCGCAATATTTCTTTTCCCAATCGATGTCTTGACCTGTTACATCATTAACGTAAAGTTCTTTTTCGTTTGTATAACCAAATTTATTACAGATATTTTTAAAAGATTGTAGCCTTATGAGTGCGTTAGCTTTTTGATAAGAACTCATATCTAGGAAAGAGCCGGTTATGATCAGCGGCTCTTTTCCTGAAAAAATAGCTACATGTATTCCGTTCCTGATTATTTCAGATGGAACATAAGTACCTGGTGTAAGTCTTGAAGAAGCTAAATGTTCAAACAGCATTTTTCGGGTTTCTTCCAATGAAAAATCTCTATTTGTTGTACTCATCTTTCCATATCCTGATCTTTTGATTTTGATAAAAATTGAGAAAGTTTTTCTATATCTGTACCCTTTGGCGCATACCAACGTTTAGAAGCATGATCCCATTTTGCCCCGTTACTTTTTGCCTGATCTCTATCAGCATAAGAAACAGTCAAATAGGTTTTTTCTTTGAAAAGATTTTGAGGTTTATCTCTTTGTGTAGAACTGATTTTTTTTAGTTCTGTAATTGTCATGTAAGGTGATTTCAAACTATCAAAAGCGTCTTTATCCCATTTTTCTCTAGGGGTAATAACACCATAAGACTTATTGGTGGAAAGCATGTATTTATTCCCATCTATGGATAATTCAGCCCAAACATTTTTAATTGATGAGTCATCCGCTCTAATTATTCCGTAACGATCAATTAAATTTTCAACCGTTTCAAGAGGAATATGTAAATTATTGAATTTTGCTTCACTTACACGTTCAGAAAGATTTTTCACATCAAATTCATTATTTTTTTCTAAATCATTTTGAGTGAGTACGTTGTCTTGTGTAATTTCTTTTGATCGATCTAGGCTAAAATCTTGCAAGTATTGTGTTATTTTACCGGCATCACTCGCCGCTTTAAAAATCTCGTTAGGTTGATCTTGTAAATTTTGCACCCAACTTTTGATATAAGCGTTATGATTGCCTGGATCAAAATCTAAGCTCAAATTAGAGCAGAGCATATAAGAGCCAATTTCAGCACGTAACTCTTCTTTTGCATAGCTTTTAGATCCAAATGATCCGGTTAAATCTCTATCTAAACGAGAGCTATGCCCCGTCCAATGCCCTAACTCATGTAATGCAGTTGAATAATAAGCCATTTCGGAAATAAATTGTTCTTTTTGAGGTAATGTAATACTATCCGTTGAGGGCATATAATAAGCTCTATTACCGGCTTGATGGCTAATCTTTGCATTTGAGTTTTTTAAGATTTTTTCGGCTTCCTCAATGACCTCAAATGTTTTTTTATTTTCTGTACTAATTTCTATTTTAGGTAAACCATCGATTTGATTAGCGTTAAATACTGTCGAGTAAAATACCTTTGGATTATCAAGTTCAACCGTCATTTTTTGAGGCTTTCCATCTTGATCAAGGATAGGTTTATTATTTTCATCTAATACCGTAATTTCTTCGGTAAATTGCCAATATTGAATAGGAGTACCTTTTTCGCCCTGGCGAACGTTTGCACCTATTGCTTGAGCTTGTTTGTAGGTGAGCCATCGAGGATCGTTATATCCTTTATTCATCTGCTCAATGGATAAATTAACGAAATTGATCCCTTTATAGGGCTTATTCGTTGTTGGATTGTATGGACGAATACTATTTAATTCTGCACCTTTCCAGGGGCGCACCCATGGGGCAGTACCATTTTCAAGAGCTTCAATAATTTTTTCAGCGACTTTATCGGTATATGATTTTTGTAAATTATCCATAATTTACCCCTCTTTTTCTGTACCGGCTTTTGCATCTTCTGCACTCATGGCATCTTCTTCAAATGCACCTAATTCTTTTGCTTCGTCTTTAGTAACAACAAATTCGTGACCTACAATTTCGTTAATATCATCCATTTTGTGATCCCTTTATCTTTCAATATCTTTATCTTTCAATATCTTTATCTTTCTTTTTGTCATCTTTTGATTTTGGAACAAATTTTTTACCACCCAAAAACTTACTTTTTTTGTCGGTAGATTGATCTTTCGTATCTAGCCCCCACTCTTTGATATATTGTGAGAAATAGGCTGTATTTAATCGTTGCTTTGCCGCTTCAACATCGAGTGCTTTCCATTCCTGGTGTCCGTCATGTGTTACATGTAAAGATCTGATATTGTTTTGAGCATCCATCATGATGTAGTTAGAATACAAAGAAGAACTACTCATGCTCACCCCCATTGTTGTGAGAAATTTCGGGTATGTCTCTCTTAACGTTTGGGTGTACTCTTTCAATGATTGAAAGTTTTTGAAAACGGTTGTTTCGTCGTATTCTTGACTCATGTTATCCCTCGAAAAAGCCACCCTAAAAGAGTGGCTTCATAAATTATCTTCCGATATCCGCTGTATCTTTCTCTTTGCCTTTTGATGGCTCAAATTTTTTAGCAGCTACATTTTTTTTTTCGGGATCTTGAGACTCTTGTTCTCTAGCCGGCTTCTCTTTGGAAACACCTTTTAAAACTGCACCTTGCCCTTTGACATAATCAATTTCGACATAAGCGGATTTGTCGATTTGCTTAATGGTGTCGATAAGTTTTGGATACTTGCTTAGTGTCTCTTCTTTTGTAGCGGAGAGCGTAATATCAACACCTTTTTCGATTGCCTTATTAAACGTTGCGATTAAGTCCTTATTTTTTTCGGCATTGTCAAACGCATAGGTTTCTTTGCCGGCAAATTTAGAAGCATAGAGACGTTCTTCACCAATTTCAATCGAAATTTTATTGACTCCGTAGGCTACGCCCTCTTTTGAAGTTCCTTGAGTGTAAAAAGCATCTGCTTTCATAAAGAGATCTTTACCCTCGTTATCTTTGCCTTTAAGTGTCAAAGGAATACGATCAGCATCCACCGCTTTTAAAAAGCCATCGATCGCATCAACTTTATAAAATACGTCTCTTGCGTTAGGCGTAGTTTCTTTGCCCTCTTTTACATAAGGATTTAATGATCCAAAACCAACAATTTGTTTACCATCGGGTGTTTTTCCACTTGTAACGAATAAATGACTCATAAAGAACTCCTTGTATATAATGTTTTTGTTTTAAATTTTTCGACACTTTTAAGACAATCTAATTGGCTACTTTTTTTTCATAGTAAACTCCTTTTGTGTGGTATTTGTACTATCGTTCAAATCGTTTATTTTGAGATAAAGAACGCCAATTAGACTTCCTAAAACAATACTCAAACAGATCAATAAAACGATTAAGCTATAAATTGCTTTTTTTGAGAACGAGACTACGCTAAACATTGTTGTGTCAAACTTTTGGATCTGTTCTTCAAACTTTTGGATCTGTTGCGCTTGTTTTCTGACAAAGTTTTGTAAATATTGATCGAAGCTCTTTGATGTTTCTTCTAATTTTGCTTGATTGTGTTCAATAAAATTCAAGAATTGAGATGAAAACTTTTCCGTTTTAGCTTCAATACCTATTTTGTCGTAAAAGTCGATAGCCTCTTTCAAATCTTTTGCGATCTTACGCATTGCAAGAGCGTAATTAATTGCAATCTTTTCATCTTGAGATGGCGGATTTATGTAAAACTCAATAAACGTATTCCATAAGCTCTCAAGAGCATCATATTTTTTCGTAATGTCTTGAAAAATGCCTTTTTCGCTATTTGTTGCTTCAATTTGTGTACCGGCATTTAAAGCCGTGTTAATTTCAAATGAAAGCTTTTTATAGGCTTCTATTATTTCAACAAGACTAACGAATTGTTTTTCGTCAGTCTCTTTGAGTGTTACTTCAAGAAAATCGTCCATATTATTAGTCCACCCAACAGTTTTTATTAATTGTTATTTTTTGACCACGAACGACTTTATAACCTTGTTTCCATTCCATAGAAGTGTAAAATTCTGCCGAACATGTGTAATGAGGTTTCAAATTAGTGTAAGAATGATTGATAAGAGCTTGACAACTTGAGGAAAGTTTCGGATTAATTCTTACCATTTGAAAGCCATCATCAAAATTTGTTTCGATTTTTTGATTAAGGCTAGCCGCCGAGCAATCACCGTCAAGTGTTGGTAAAACATTATCTCTCAAGTCAATGAAGTTTTTGTCATTTGAAGATGCCCCACCGGTGGGGCAAAGTTGAAGAAATTGTCGTCTAAGTTGTATTGTTTTTGAAAATTTTTTAGCATGAATTGAAAAATAACGTTGTAGTGCCGGATTACATTCCGATGGACGTGTGGACGAGCTAAGACACAATAACGCTTCACATGAAAGCTTTGTATCGCCGGAAAGTGTATCTGAGTAAGATTTAAGCGGTACGATTGCTAAAGCCATAACAAGTATATAATATGTTGATTTCATTCTGTGTTCCTTTGGATTAAATTTCATCTTAAAACGCTCCATTGTACGTAAACGGCACGGCTTGAGGGATAACGAGCCATGTTGTACCGTTGTAAAGGTATTTTGTTAAAGAGCTTGTCGTTAGCACGATTGCGCCATCGTTTACGCTCGCCGTTGTCGGTAATTCACTTACGCTTCTTACAATCCATAACTTACGAGGATTGACGCTAATCCAACCACTTGAGTAATAATAAATCTGATTCGTAAGCGAGTTTAGCCACATTGCACCGCTTGCCGGACTCGTCGGAGCTACCGGCGAAACTGTCATGCTCGCGCTTGAGAGATAGCTAAAAATAGCCCTTGACGTAAACGAGTACGTTGCGACAAAGGCATTGCCGGTTACGCTATGCGTTGATTCTTTTGTCTTGTTTGTCGTATTGAGATAGTAATCTTTTTGGTATTCTTGCACGGGCGTTATCGTATCGGATAAAACGATCGTTTTATTTGTTCCGGACACGTTAATTGTTCCGGTGTACGTCACGTTTGCACCTAAGAGCGTTGCGCTCTTAAGTGTTGCGATCGATGCCGGGGCTGTACCGTACAACGAAATGTAAGTATCGCATGCGGCGGCGATCATGTCTTGTTTTTGAATTAGTGCCGTAATCGCATTTAAGCGACTTTCTTGCACAGTTTCGGCGTAACATAAAAGCGTCATTAAGACGATTAAGATTAACTTTTTCATTTTTGCCCTTTGTCTTTGTATTTAAAAATAATGACGGGAATTTTATTTAGGCGAGCAATCTCAAGCTCTTTTTTGATACCGCTTGAGTATTGATTGTAAGGTGTATCAACAACACAAACAGTTTGACAACACTTAAGCAATACTTCGCACGCTTCCTCTATTTTTTCTCGTTCGTCGTACTCGTCGTAGACCCCCGCAAATGCTAAAATAGGAGAGACCGGAATACCCTCTAACCTTTTAACGCTTGCACACCCAAGGCGCGCAAAATATTCGATTTGTGCAATCGCCTCTTGTTCGCTTAGTCCTCTTTTTTTGTAATCTTCAAGGACAGATCGATAAGGACTTACGATGTAATATTTTAATTTCTCGCCGACCGTTATAAGTGCCATTTTCGAGTCCTTAATGTTTTTCTTTACACAATTTGCATACATTCGTCGGCTCGTAGTGTTTTACGTTGCACAAAGGGCATCGTTTTAGTGCTGGTCGAACTGCTTTGACCTTAATCTTAAGTGTCACATTTTCTTTTATTGCCTTATCAAACCCATCAAAACTTTTAGTTTCCATCTTCATGCTCCTTTTTAAAATCCTGATTTTACTTCGCCGCCGATCGTGTAATCGTTTGCGAATACACCTTGCGTGAACGTAGAATACTCAAGCGCGGTACACATTGCGCCGGCGTTATCGTTAATCGTCACATCGTTGTTGACGAGCGTTGAAACATAGGTGTTTGCTTTCGTGTCTTTGTCGATAACGCGATCGTACAGATCTGTAACGTTGTTGTTCGTCGGACTCTCCGCAAGTCCGTAACGTTTACCTTTTGCGGTGCTACATGTAAGATTAAATTTTTCGCATACGTCCGTATCCGTGCGGAGATTGTAAGAGCTATCTTCACAACCAAATTGATAGTTAAAACACGTGTAAAGCCCGTCGAACGAAACACCGTAGGTTTTACAATAAAGCCCTGCATCGCTGTAACATACGCCGTTATTGCCGTAATAAGGGGTTGCATAATAAGGAGAGACGGGCATCGTCTTAGCGGTACATGTAGGAGCTTTAGCGCATCTGCCGTAACCGTCATGCGCGTAACCGCTCCCGTAAATCGAACAATCGGGTGCGAAATACTCAACGGTACTGCATGTCGTTCCCGATAATGTTCCGCCGTAAGGGCAAAAATAATTAGACAAGGAAGACACAGAGCTTATACCACAATAATCATCACATTGATATTCAATCATATCCGAATTGTCAGTATCATAAACTGTTACCAAATAGTAGTCAAAATGTGCGTCGCCATTTGGAATACATGCTGTTGCTTCTGTACAAAGATTGTTTTTGTAGCTATCGACGGATCCCGCGATTGTTCTTGTATCTTGGGGTAAATAATTTGCGTAGACTTGCACAGAGCTTATATTTTTTCTAATTTCACCAGTAAGTGACGATTTCACATTAAATGTTAAATCTCCAAAGCCACTACCAAAATTAAAGATAAGAAAGCTAAAATTGTTTGCTCCATCGGTAAATCCTTGCGATTTAAATTGTCCGACATTTTGTGCTAATCGTAAAGTTGTTACCCATCCGCCACTACCAAAATAGAGACTATTTATTACACTATGTGCTAAAATTCCTTTTTGTACAGAAAAATTATAAGTTGTATTAGAAATTGTGCCGGAATATTCTTTTAATCGATATTCATTAACGAGAGTTGTTGATAAACTTGCATTTATTTGCATTGGATACACACTCCCTTTTTTACAAAGTTTTTTATCCGTATCCCACGTGCCGCCGTTGTAGGTACAACCGCTATTATCGCCTAGATCGCAATAGCCGGTTGCCGTTCGGAAGATAAGGCTATTGCACGCGTTAGCTGTGTACGCTTCGCATCGATCTTTGTAAGGATTATAGGTTGTGCCGGAGATAAAACACGTAATTGATTTTTGCACGGTGTTTACGTCCACCGTCGTGAATTTCCAATTTGTTTTTGTAATCTGCAAGGCGCGTTGATTCTCAAAACCGCCGCTTATTGAATTAAAGTTTTTATTGCCTTGCTCTAAGCTCTTCCAACCGGAAGAGTAGTAGTAAAGTTTGTACATGTCGTTCGTGTACGTACTACTGAACCAAAGCGCGCCGTCGTTTACGGTCGCGTAGGTTGTCGGGTTTGTGTCTCCTACAAAATAGGAATAGCTCAAAAGAGAGCTAAGATTTAGGTTTGTAGCGGCTTTTGCACTCAAGGCGTAATAAGAGATCAGCTTACCGCCTTCTTGAACGCTTCGACGATCAAGCTCACGGTTTTGGTTTGAGTTGCCGTAAAAAAGAACGTCGTCCGTGCGGCGTTTATTGGTTTCGACGTTGCTATCGATACGGATTTCTTTGTTCACTATCGTAAACGTAAGCGCATCTTTGTCATAAGGGTTATGCTCGTCGTAAGCGAGCGGTAAATAATTTGCGTTTTTGAGTACCGCAATCGATGCCGGTATATTTCCTCGATTTTCAATGTAGGCGTTTATCGCAACGGCTAAAGCTGTTTGACGATCTAAGAGGCTTTGCATTAATCCGTATTTTTCCGCTGCGACTAGGAACGAAATCGAAACCATAAGTGATAAAAATAGCTTTTTCATTTAATATTTTCCCTTATAAGTTGAATAACAAAGGCGACAAGAAGTGATGCAGGCATAATAATAAAGATGATACGAAACATATCAATCGTTAGTTCATGCAAACAACTCTTAAAAAATATCAACACTTTTTTCATTTAAAACTCCTCTATCCGGCTCTCTATACTCTCGCCGGTGTTGTGTGTTACTTTGTCTTTCATGTCGCGCGCATTAATCATGCTTTGATGAGCATCGGTGTACGCTTTAACCGTTGCGTTTTTTGGGTTGCTTGTTTTAATCGTATTGTTCGCATCGATCGTAATGTTTTTTGAAATTCTTGACGTTTGAAAGTTTGCGCGCAAAAAGTTTTTTGCGATCAACTCTTCAATGCCGGACGGGTATTGTTTGTAAGTTTTGTAATAAAGGTTTTGAGCGATTGCGAGTTCGTTCATTTGTGCTTCTGTTAAACGTCCTATTTCAACGCTAATCGCCGCCTTTTGCTTCATTAAATCATTTCCGGCTTTTACGTTCTTCACTTGCGCGTTTACGATTAGCGTAAAAAGAATGACGAGAATTACGATCGATGCTTGCATCTTAAAAGTCTTCTTTTTTAATTGTTTTAGGCAATGCCGGCGGCGGTGCTAAAAAATTGCTTGAGCTGTTTGTTTGGCTTACGGTATTAATCTCCGGTTTAATAACCGTCGTTGTCGTTTTTGGTGTTGCGTTGTTGTTGTAAACAACCGGCGTTTTAACCGTCGTACCGCCGACTTTGTACGTTGTGTGATCGGGGCTTACCGTTGTTATAATCATGTTGTTATTTTTATTCAGGTACATATCGCCGCCGCCGCTGTCTTGCACGTACACTTCGCTTAAGAGCGGCTTCCCGTTTTTAGAGATTGTGTATGAGCCTTGCATTAACGGTAACGTCGTTGCGTCTAAAGAAACGCCGCCGCTTGCTTTCATGTTTTTCGTTTCCTCTAACCGGCGATAAATTTCGCTAATCTTGTCGTCTATTCGGCGAAAGACTTTTTCGTTGTATTCTTGCTCCTCTTTTGTCAATGTCTTATTGTTGTCGGATAGTAAAAGCGACGCAAGAGCCATCGATAAAAAAATTACCCTTTTCATTTTCTTCTCCTTAGTGTTTTAATTAAAAGTCGCATAGCACGTAAAAAAAAGCCTTGCTTATTTTGTCGTTTTTTTAGCGTGCTAACCGTTTCTTGTAAAGCCGTCATAATCGTTTCGCTTTTGTCGTTCTGATCTGCAATAAGCACCGTACCTTTACAAAGTCTTTCAAGTTCGTGGGCAAACAAAAACGTATTGCTTTCGACCAAGACGACAACTAAAGGATTTTTGGAATCAACGACTATTTTTTTCATTATTGCCTACCAATATTCTCATCTTCAAAACTCGCTAACGGCTTAACACTTATCTCTTTTTTTGTGTAAGTTAATCTGATCTCTTTTCTTGTATTATCAAGAAAACATGCCTTCAAAATAGTTTTGCTACCATCTTGAAGCTTTCCATAATCTATAGTTGTATTGGTTTCGTTTGTGTCTGCATTAATGTGTTTGTTTAAAGCGATCGGAACATTAAATCTAATGTCGTAATAACCAATTTCTACAACAATGTTTTCTTCTTCGTCTTCACATTTAGAAATTGCTTTGTCGTCAAGAAAAAGTATCGTTTCTAAACTATCAACTACTTTTTCGTCTTGCCCGTAAAGCGTTATTGTTCCTTTTTGAGCGCAACCGCTCATTAGTACCACTAATGCCGTTAAAACCAATAAACTATTTTTCACTTTTTTCTCCTTTTAAATCTAAAATGATGAGCCAAATTAGCCCTGACTTTGCGTTAATGTATTTCATCGGGTACACAACACCTAAACGTTTTGCCTCGGCGTTAATTAAATCCTCAAAATCGTTTAGATTGAAGTTTTTAAACTTCGTCTCGATCGTAATTTGTGCCTTTGCGACATTGATGTATTTCTTGCTTACGTCCATGCTGATAATCGAACTCTTAAAATAACCGCTACTATCGATTTTGCTTAGGATTTTTTCGATTTTTTCGCGTTCCGCCTCAAGGTTGATTTTATTAGCTTCGATAAAAGCTAATTGATCTTCGTACTCTTTTTTTAGCTTAATAAGCGCGGCACGTTTTTTTGCGAGAGCATCGTTGTCTTTTTTAAGATTTAGCGTTTGCGATTCTTTTTGTGTTGAAAATTCGAGCGCATTGTTAAAAACAAAATAGAAAAAAACGATCGGCAAAATAAAAGCGACTTTTTTAAGAGTTTTGATTAAAAGGACGTTGTTCATTTTTGTACTCCGCTTAGTTCGTCCACGATGTCTTTGTAAGAGCTTGCGATACCCGTCGGCAGTTCACTAATCATCGTTTTGTATTTTTTGTCGTCTTTTGCTATCTCTAGCACTTGCGCCGCAATCTTTTGTTTTTCGGCGTTATAATCGCTTCGTGAGGTTTCTTTTAAAAAATCAAACGCGAAACTTTGTGCAATAATCAACGCCGCAAAGATAACCGTTACGATAACGACTTTTAAAAGTTGCGATTGTGTCGTATGCAACGGTCGAAGACGTTTAGCGGCTTTTAAAAAGTCTTCGTGCGCGATGTATTGCACCGGAATAGCGAGGTTATTGAAAACCTCGCTATCGATGTTGAACGCATAGAGCTTTTTAATTTTTTGCTGAACGATCGCAAGCTTTAAAATCGAAAGAAAGTTGTCATGATCGACGTAATGCAACGCAATCGAATTTTTTAACATGCGTGCAAACACGATAAAAATTACGTCGTCTTTTTTGTAAAGAAAAATTGCTTTTTCTTTACAAAGCAGATCTGCTATCTGCTCAAGCGAAATTCCCGCTTCCGTCGCTACATAAAAATAGTCTTGTCCCTTTGCGTAAAAAGAGCTAATCTCTTCGCTCGCAAGAGCCAACTTCGAGGTTGTAATAATATCCATCTTTTTTTACCCAAAGACAACGGAAATTACGCCGTCCGCGCCCGAAGATTCATAATCTTCGACCGTACCGCCCGCACCTTCAAGATTGCTCTTAAGCTTGTTTTCGAGCGTTTGCATATCCTTTGAATCGTAACCTAAGCCGGACGCGTCGACTTTTATTTTTACGTAGTTACCGGCGGACGTAGAACTTGAGTAAGGGTCGGTAATGTAAAACTTAATTTTTGAATCAAAACTGCCGACAACGTAAGAGTCGTCGCCCGTGCCTGAAATCGTGTAATTGCCGGGGATTAAGTTGTTGTCGGAAAGCGTGCCGACGTTGATATTTTGTAAGTCTTGCGTCGTTGATACCGCAATGTATTGATTCGCGATTACGCGAAGCGTGCCGACCGTATCGGTTATGTTCGTTGCTTTGCTAATCACTTTCATTGAGGAAAGTTTAGGCATACCGACCGCAAGCGCGGCAACAATGATGATAGAAATGAATGCGTACATAATCATGTCTTTTGAAAAAAACATTTTTGCTCCTTAGAATGAAATTTCGATACTGGTTAACGTCATGAACAAGATTAAAAACCCAAGCGGCGCGTTTAACGCCACAAAAACAATAAATTTTAAATTTTCGACATATTCTTCCCTCGCTTTTTGTGCAAATAAATACCGATCGGTAACGTCAAAGGCTTTTTTGAATCCACCGGCAACGTCTTTCATCATGCGCGCCGTTTGGATTGTAAAGATCGCATCGTCGATAATGCCGAGCGTTTTTAAATCCGCCGACACGTCAACGTTATTGATAAGCTTTTTTTCGATGTTTGCTAGAATAATTCGACACGAAAAAGGATACATATACTTAGACAGTACGTTAAAAGCGATCGATGTCGTCGTTCCACTTTTAAGCATATTGCTTATCATTTTGAGGTAGAGGTATCCGTCGTCGATCGCTTTTAACTTAAAAATTTTGTAATGCAACGCAAGCATGTTGTGATAGCTGTATTTGTAAAAAAACACACCAAAAACAAGCGCGGCGATCGTCGCAAAGAGTAAAAAATACATAAGCTCTTTCGAGCTAAGCGCGATTTGAATGTAAGAGGCAAGTTGGAAATCCGGCTTAATCTCTTTAAGCTGTCGCACAAGATCACTATAGAGGTCGATAAGATAGATCATTCCGTAAAAAAAGATCATCCACATAATTGCGATTTTGATAAAATTTACAACGTAAAATTTGTCCGCCTCGTTTGTGCGTGCGGTGTAGCTTACAACGTTCTCGTAAGCTTCGTTTTTATCGCTTGAATTACGTAAAATCGCGTATTGAAGATCGTTAATCATTTTTTCTTTATAGAGTTGCTCTTCAATCTCAAACCCTTTGCGTGCCGCTTGAGCAATGCGTTCGACGATCATTTTTAGCTCTTTGTTGTTCGTCATTTTTTCGGAAAAATAATTGAGAGCCTCAAACGCCGTTTGTCCGGTTTGTTTCATGTTGGAAATAAACATTATTAAACGTTTTTTTTCGCTATTCGTAATCGACATTATCAAGCTCCTCAATTTCAGGCTCACGATGCCCCAAAATCAGCGCGTCGCGATGTATCGCGTCGATGTAGCCTAATTGAAATTTCTCTTCGACGCTTTGTTTGAGAGAACGGTAAAATTCATACGTCGTTACATCAAAAAGATCGTAATCGTCTTTGAATTTAAAATGTGCAATCTCCGTTACCGGTGTTCGAAGCAAAGAAAAACCACGTGCACATTTATGACACCCCTCTTTGTGTCGTTTGTATTCGGTCTCACTTATTTTTTCGCGGCAATGGGGACATAATTTTTTCGTAAGGTACTGATAAATAACACCTCTCAAGACGGCTTTAAGATCATAAATTGAATAGCCGCCCTCTTTTACGAGACGATCAATCGCGAACAATACGTCATTTGCATGTAGAGTCCCTAAAACAAGGTGTCCGGTACTCGCCGCCGTGTATGCAACTTTCATATCTTCGATCGTGCGGATCTCTCCCATATTAATGACTTGCGGACGCGCACGCAATACGTCCGCAACGGCTTCGATTGCGGTGTATTTAAACTTTCCTTCCGCGCTTGCGTAACGACTAATATCAATTTGAGAAACCTTTTTAAGCCGTTTTTCTACGGGATTTTCAATCGATCTAACAACAAGACCTTTTAGTGCCATTTCTTCCATGTTCGCGTATTGCGTCGTCGTCTTGCCTTGCCCGACTTGAGCGACCATTAGAACAAGTCCATATTGATAGCTAAAAATCCGCCTAATCTCTTTTTCTTCAATCGGAAGATAATCCAAAACTTTTAAGTTAAGCGTGTCGCCGAAATCCGCCGAAGAATAAACGCGGATAGTTGCATCGTAGCCTTGTGCCGTTTCAAAAAATTGTATACGGTACTCATATTTCCCGAGGTAGATTTGCGCGCTGTAGTGTACTTCGCTTGCTTCCTTACGTGCCATATTCGCAAGAACGTTTCGAATCAATACCGCCTCGTTAATTCCCAGCGTTGCGATTACTTCTTTTCCCGTGCTCTTAAGATACTCGATTACGAGTTCTAAGCCTAGAAGGCGAATATAAATGTCGGTTACGCGCGTCAATCGTGCTTTTTCAAAAAGCTCGTGTATAAATGCGTCCGCGCCGACTTCCTTATTAATAACTTTACCGATCGAATTTTGATTCTTTAAGAAGATATTTTTCGTTTTTTGGCTCGCAAGACGGATTTCATCAAACTCTAAAAGCGAAAGCAACTCGTTAAGATCAATTTGTTTAATGTTTAGGCTCAACACAATTTTTCTTCCGCTTTGTCGATGTTCAAGAAAATAAAGCTCGTGCTGAAAAAAATAATCTTGAATATCTTTTTTTTCATTTTCAAAGAGTATGAGTTCATACTCTTTTTCAAAATGTTCCTCGTCGATGTCGAATAAATCCAAAAGCGATGTGTCGATCTCGTCTTCGTTACTATTTTCAAAGTCTTTGTGTTTAAAGCCAAGCTTTTTAACGCTTTTAATTAATTTTTCGCGCATGGTTACATCTCTTTTGCTTCGATTACGAGAACGATCTCTTTGTTCGTATAATCCCTTGAATTTACGCCGGTTAAAGATGAAATAAACGAATTTCCGTCAGGGGAAAGACCGCTATAGCCGTTCTTGTCTACGCGCTTAATTAAGCCGCCGACGACGATCTTCTCGCCGCTGTTAATCGTAATTTTTTGGTTTAGGATATTGCGCGAATCGTTGGGCGATTGCACAAATTTACCGTCGCTAAACTCTTGTTTAACGATGTCGTTTACGGTCGCGCGAATAATGCGAATATCGATACTTATCTTGTCATTAAAGACGGTCGGGCGCAAATAAATGTAAGAGCCGGCGACGGCTCTGCTTTGTTCGATGCTGTTATCGCTTCCGACGCTCGCGGTTGTGGTACTCGTAAAATCCGAAATGTAGCTTTGTCGATCGCTCAAGACCGTAAAAGCCGGAATATTATTTGTCGTTAAAAGAGGAGCTTGATCGAAGACTTGCGTATCTCCGAACGTATTAAGAGCTTTTACACCGAGGTTAAGCCCCTCGCCGGCAAGCTTAAAGACCGACGGCGACGAGACCGTCGCGTCAACGCTTGCCATCGTGCCGCTACTGTTACCGGCGGCGACTTTTATTAAGTTGCCGGACGCATCGGAAACCTTGTTGAGATAGCCCCAATCGATACCGTATTGAAACTCTTTGTTGAGCGTAACCTCGAAAATCGTTACTTTCATGTAGACTTGTTTAAGCGCGTTTTGGTTGATCGAATTTGCGATACTTTCGACCGTTTCCATCTTGTCCGGACTCGTCTTTACGACAAGCTCGTTCGTCGCGTCGAAAAACGTCCAATACTCGTTTTTATCTTTTTCGGGAATGATTTTTTCCATCAGGTTTTTGAGCGTTCCTACAATATCGTAGGTATTGCTTACCGTCATTTTGCCGCTTTGTTCGGTTTTGGACGACTTGTTGTTACTACTGCTTGAGTTTGTACCGCTGTTCGCGTTATCGTCGTCTAGGCTCGTTTGAATCTCGTTGTTAAAAGTGTACTTGTCCGTCGTAATCGACAAAGGAAAATGCTTCGTTTTGTATTTTTTAAAAACAATTTCTTTCGTGTTGTAATTAAGATCAACGAAAATGTTGTTATTCTTAGCGTAGTATTCTAAAAACTCTCTAAGCGAGCCGCGAAAGTTTACGTACTGCTTTGCGTTAAAATCGGCTTTAATGTCGGCATCGTCCACGACGCGCCAACCGTCCGTGACACGCGTTAATTCCGAGAACTGGTGTGAGGGAACATTGTAAATCGAAGAATCAAACCGGATGTCGTCTAAAATCGTCGCTTTCTTTTGCTCTTTGATCTCAACGATCTTCGGCAAAGTTGCATGTAAGAGGTTTTTTGTAACCTCGATCTCAAAATTCGTTAAGGTTTTAACGTAGTCGTTTAACTCGTCAAAATCGTGTACCTTAAAGGCTTGCGTACCTAAGATTTCAACGTCACGCCCTTGAAGATAATAGTATTTGTTTTGGAGCTTTCCAAGGTCTTTAAGTGCGACGCTTAGCTTTTCGTTTGGATAGACCCAAACGTAATCGATTACGTTACGGCGTTCGCCTATCTTATCGCTTAGCGTATACGTGTCACTCTCTTTTAAAAACTCTTTCGAGCGTTCATTGTGTACGGCTAGTTCGTTGTTTTTTACGGAGCAAGCCGAGAACATCATCGACGCGGCGATCGACAGTAAAATAGCTTTTTGCATTGTTACCTCTTTTTCTTTCATTGTTTTTCCTTAGCGACTTTTAATAATTGTAGGAGCAAGCCTTTTTTTAAAGGCATCGTCTTAACGGCTTGCGCGTCGATGTGCGGAAATTTAACGACTTCTCGCATTAAATCCGCACGGAGTTTTTCCTCGTTTACGTCCGGATACACGCCTAAGGCTTCCTCGATCGTTTCGATCAAGCCAAGCTCTTTTTGCGCCGGTGCGTTTTCGGAGGTATTCGTGTCAAACGGTCGATCTAAAATAACGGTCGGTTCAATCGCGGGTTTTGGGTCGGTTTTTGTATTGTTTGCGTCATTTTTTGCGATCGATGTGTCATTTACATTTTTTTGCGTGTCGTTTACATCATTTTTTGTAATTTTTGCATCGTTTTTAATGGGATTTACGTTTACGCGCGTCTCACTTTTAAGAGCCGCTTCGGTCTCGCTTTGTGGTGTATTTTTTAACCCCTCGATCGCGGCGGCGACTTTCGTATCGACGCTTACGTTATTATCCGCGGCGGTGTTTGTCTTTTCAATAGGTTTTTGCGGTATATGATTCGTCTCAACAACCGTTATCGGCTTTACTTCTTGTGCCACAACCGATACGTTATGATCGATTTTAGGCGTTTCAATAGGTTTAACCTCTTCCACCATTACTTTTTGAGGCTCTTGAGGTGCAATAGTGCTATTGTGTTCAACAACTGTTAAAGGCTTTTGTTCTTTAAGTGCCAAGTTTTTAATGGTTGATTTTTGAGGGGTGTTTATTGGCTTCTTTTCTTCAACTTTAGGCTTCTCTTCTATGATTGGGGGTTTAGGTTGACTCATTTCAACTTTAGGCGACTCAATAGGCGTTACAACTTCCGTAATTTCTAAAGGGGCTTGTGTTTCAAAAGTGTTTTTTTCTTCTACATGTAAAATGATCGGCTCTTCCTGGTTAACAACCACCGGAGCTTTTTTCATAATAGATTTCTCTTTGCCATTACCAAAAAATAGAATGTTTACGCCATCATTTTTTAGCTTAACATCCGTAACCGGCTGAACTTCAATTAATGCCGTGACTGCATTTTCGATAAAGTAGTCTTGATACTCTTTAGCAATACCCTTAGATCCAATAATGATAATTTTATCGGCGTTATGAGCGAAATAAAACATCTTAGTGACTTCACTATTTTTCAAAAGCTCACCGTCAGATTGTTTACGAGCTGTAAGATTATAAGCCCAATTATTACCGCTTAATAATGGATCTTTGGGTACTTCATTATTGTATTCTGTAAGTAAGCCTTGATTGATTGAAATCTTTGCGGAATTTTCAAGAGCAACCGGCTTAGGTGCGCCCGAACATCCAAAAAAGAAAGCAATCGTTACCAGGTATAAAAACGTTTTCATGCTGCCCTCTCTTGAGCGGATTTTTCTTCGCTTTGAGTTGGAATATCAACCCTCATTTCGCCCTCAAGTATTGCCGCTTCAAACTCTTTTTTGTTTGGTATTTTTTTGATTTTGCTAAGGCTAGGTGAAATCTCTTTAAATTTATTCATAAAGAACGGATCAGTAAAATAGAGTGCTTTATTGCATAAAATTGGTTTACCATTATCAATCGTCAAAAGTTCATCATCAAACGTTAAAGCACGTAATTCTTGCGGCAACATCAAGGCTCTTGAGGCTTCACTCACACTTCGGCTACTGCTACCACCTTGATTATAACTACGTGACGTATTTTTAACGGTTGTTGTGCCTAATATTTTGCTTATATCTTCTGCATCTCCTTGATCACGTGGAGCATAAAAAATTTGACACGCATGATTAGTTAAAAGTGTTTTTGCGCCCTCTTTTCCATATCCATGTGGGGGTTGTGTTTCAAGTTGTGATATTGATTGATAGATCGTTAATAAACGAAGATTATAACCGGCAATAAAAGAGACACTTTTTTGTAAAATTTGTAATTGCCCTATTGAGGTAAATTCATCCATCATTAAAAGACAACTGTATTTTAATTCTTTATTTTTTTGAGGTAACTCTTTAGTATTAAGCAAGAAAAGTTGTGACCAAAAGATATTTAAAATAAGTTGAGCATTTGGTAACTGATCCGGTGTAATGCCTATGTAAATTGTCATAAGCTCTTTACGCAAATTTCTCAAATCAAAATCGCTCGTTTCAGTCGCTAAACGAAGCGTATCGCTTCTAAATTGTGTTAAAGGTGCTGAAAAACTAGACATTACACCCGATTTTGTATTTGCGCTATCGATCGTTAAATAAGAGCTAATACGACGGCGTGATTTTTCACTTAAAATACCGGCTTGTTCCAAAAACTCGAAACAATTATCAAAGCCTTTAATCTCTTGTTCTTCATCCTCGCCATCGTCATTTTGAAAAACGTTTTTAATAATAAAGCCCTCTGATAATTCCAAAATGCCACAAAGCGACCAGGAGATCTTAAGATCATACTCTCTGATAAATGCTTGACCTTTTTCCGTTGATGTTAAATCATGGTAAAGATAACAAAGACCTATAAAAAGGTTTTGTGCGAGTTGGTTAAAAAAGATTGTTGTATTGTCACCGACAGCCGGATAAAGGATATTCACAAAATTCGTTAATTCACCGTCAGCATCATAACCGTACATGTCAATATAGGTTAATGGATTATAACGGTGTGTACGTCGATCAAATGGATTAAATAAATAGACTTTTTGACCTAACTTTTCAGCACGGTATTTACTCGTATAATCGAAACACTCTTGTTTAATATCTAAAACGACAACACTTTGTTTCCAATCTAGCAAATTCGGAATAACAATACCAACACCCTTACCGCTTCTTGTTGGCGCACCAAGAGCTACAAATTGTTGTCCTGAAAAGCGTAAAAGCTTGTTGTTGTATTTACCAATAATGATACCCTCTGTATTGTATAACTGCATTTTTGCAACGTCCGAAGAGTTCGCAAATTTTGCATCGCCATGTAGGCTTTTTTTCTTAGGTAAAAAAGGGATGATGGCGAGAATAGTTGAACATGCAAAAAAGGCTATCCCTAGTGACATGTAAATTTTTGGGTAGCCCTCAAGAAGTGCTTTTGCTGTAAACCCTAGTGAATATTTTGTAAGCAAAAGCTTTGTTGCGTTGTTAAATATAAAGCATAAAACACCCGTTATAAAATACGTTCCTAAAATATCAAGAATTATTAAGAAAATGATTTGAGGTATAGTAAGTTTCATTTTTTATTTCCTTTAAAATAGATCTCACTTATTCGACGTTTAGCAATAAAAGCATCATCAACTTTTTCAACTATTTTGTGCATGTGAACGACAACATCGATTACGTCTTTTAACATGTTTGTAATAACCTCAAAAGGGATATTGCGACCTTGTTCATTTTGTAAAGTCATGAGAGCTAAACGTGTAAATGTTTCGCTTACACTTCCGGCATGGCATGAAGTAAGTGAGCCATCGTGACCACTTGAAACAACATTGATAAAATCGTATGTTGCACCATCCCTAAGCTCTGCGATTAAAATACGATCCGGTTTCATACGGAGACAAGATTTAAGAAGCGTAGCCGGATTTAAAAAATCCGATGATCGTGCCTCTGATGGATAAAATAGCTGCACATAGTTTTCATGATTAAAAAACTTAATCTCCTCTACATCCTCAATCGTAATAAGTCGTTGTTCCAAAGGAATATACTCAATAAGCGACTTCATAAAAGTAGTTTTACCACTTCCCGTTTCACCGGCAATAACAATGTTCTTGCCGTAGGCAACCGCTTTAGCTATAAATTCCTGGTAATCACCTTTTGCATATAGTTCTCTTAAATGTTGATCATGTGGGTTTAAATCATCTTCTTTTTTTGAAACAATCTCCGTAAAAAATCCGTCATTTGCAAAATTCTCAATAGACACATTTGTTTTACTAGGCTTTCTAATCGTAATGCTCATTGTTCCCATTTTACAAGCCGGGGGGATAACAATTTGCACCCTTTCGCCCGTTAACAACGTACATGAAAGGATCGGTTTTTTTTGATCTAAAATATCTTTTTTAAATGCGGCTGCTGTTTGACCAAAAGATAGGGCGGCTTCTAAAGAAAGAGATTGCGACTCTTCCTTATGCCACTCTCCATTATTTGTTTGATACCAAACAATGTTATTACCGTTATAAACAATTTCATTGATACTATCCTCTTCCAAATATTTACCAAAGTGCGTTTTGGTATACTTTTCAAGTGATGTGTTATTCATTGTCACGGGATTTATCCTTGCGAACTAATTTATAAACTTTTGAAAAATCAATATCTCTGTTAACGTAAACACCTACTAAGTCACCTTGATTTCTATAAAGGGTTGGTTGAATATTGATCATTTTTTCTAATGCTGTATTTGCCATTTGTTGAGTGTTTTCACGGGTACTTGATGTATAATCAGTATTGGAAGTACCACTACTCGCCCTTTGTCCGTTCATCGCAAAATTAAGACCATCATCAATTACAGAAAGTAAAATAGCTGCACCAAAACGTTGTGCCCAATGATGATCAACATAACCAGACATCCCACTACCACCAAGCTCATCGCTCGCACCACTATAAACCGGAATAATAATATTTTGAGGGGTGCGGATCTCTTGCCAAATAACAAAAATACGCTCCATTCCATCGTTAAGCTGACCGCTTTTAAACATACCCGTAATACGAGAGCCTTTTTCAATTAGAAGTGTATGCCCGTTCTCGCTGTAAACATTCTCACTCACCGTACATGCTGCACCACCTTTAATATCAGATACGAGCCTTGTTTTAAGTGAACAACCAATATAAGTACCTTTTGACAATAATAAAGACGGGTTAAATTTACTAACACTCGCAGCACTAGGTGCAAATGTTTCACCGGTAAAATCCGCGTCAGTATCGTCAATTTTTTTATCAGTTTCTTTTTGAGGATTCTCGCTTGAGCTTGTTGTTGCGGCAACATTTTTATTATTACCTATAACGGTTTGACCCGATCCTTTTACGATCAATGCTGTTGTTTTCGGCTTATTAAATGTTGAAATTGGTTTAGAGTCAGCCTTTGGCGTTGGTGTTGTCGGAAATAAATCTTGAAACTTCGATTCAGTTTTATTTTCTTCAAATAAAAAATCTTTTTTTTGCACCTGTATTGGAGTTTCAACCGTTTTTTTCTCTTCGTTTTTTGATGTATTGCTTCGTGTGTACCAGGTAACAAATAACAATATACACACAAGAAGAATAACCGCAATAATTGCAAGAGATTGTAATTTTGTCGTGTTTAATTTATTACTTTCAAGATCACTTTCAGGTTTCAAGTTAATATCATCTTGACTCATTTTTGATAACCTCTCTTTCAACTTGATCCGAACTTGTTTGACGAGTTTCCGGTATTGGGTTTTTGCCATAGCCGGCATTTAAAATTCCAACCAATTTACTACCACTCCTTAATAAGATCTGCTTAGTTACTTTATGAACGACAAGAACATCATACTTTCCATCTTTTTTTACGTGTGTATTTAAAATACTTTCATTGTCGTTTTCAAACATAAACACGCTAGGAAACGTTTTAGTCGTGTCAAATCCTAAATAGGTAAAAACCCCATCATCGTAAGCGAAACTAGGTGTAATATCTTCGCTTCCTTGATTAACTTTCATATAAAATTCCCAATTTCGAGGTATTGCGGTACGTTCTAATTTTGCATCGATCTCTTTTTGATCATTTTGTGCTTTCGTTGCGTTTTGTTCTGCCTCAAGCTTTGCTTTTTCGTCCATTGGATAATTAAAACTTAACTTATATGTTGGCTTCTCAATTTTTTCATTTTTTTCTTGCTCTATTAAAATCAAATCAAAAACATAAACTCTTTTATTGGTTGTTACGACAACATTTGTTTTCCATTCACTAGCCGTTGGCTTTATGGCTTGTATAGGGTTGCCCTCTTCATCATTTCCGTTTCCGTTTTGAATTTGATATGCTTTCGGGCGGACAAAAAGCATATTTTCACGATCGATTAAATCCCATCCGGCACTAAATCCGGTTGCAATATTAATAATGCGCTCATCATTTGCAAATTGAAGCACGGACACATAACCGTCTTTAGCTTTAATTAAAAAAACGTCGTCAGCGTTATAGACTGCATAAGCGACACGTTGATCAAATTTTGAGCTTTGAGGTAATGACAATGCAAATACATTACATGATAATAAAATGAGCGCAATAAGGCATTTCATCGTTATTTTCTGACCTCAAAATCTCTACGATACGTAAGAACTCTAAAATTCAAAGGATTAACTATTCTCTCACTTTCAGTCATTTTTTCATTTGGCTCATAGTCGTATGTCATAGTGATAATTTTTGTTTGTATATCAGTTGTTCTCGCACTAATATTTTTTGTAACTTCATCGTAACGGATCGTCGCTGTTTTCGTTCCGGCACTTTCACCAAGAACAACCGATAAAATTTTTATTTCAACTTCAAATTTATCTTTAAGTTTCTTATCACGGCTATGCTCTCCATCATAAATAAGTCTATACTCATCTGCAATATTTTTAGAACTAAAAATTTGCGTATTAACATAATCTTTGTTTAGAGTATTAAAATAATATCCCTCACGTGTTGTCACATAGAGACTTGCAAAGTGTTTATCCACGCTTTCAGGTATAGTCACATTTTTAGTACCAATAACGCTGATAATATCAACGACACCCGTTACGTCATTGACACGTACGACGTACGGAATAACCGTTTTAAAAGGTGTTAATCCAACAACCGCAAAAATAGATAAAGCCGCAAGAAAAAGAGACGTAAACGCTACAATCCAAGCTCGACGATTTGATACTTCCACCATATAACGAATAGAAGCAGCGTAATTTATTGCATCTTCCTCGTTGTATTTTTGTTCTTGATCATGTTTCATTGAACTACCTTTTTGTCACTAAATGTTTTTGAATTGACCGGCTGCCATCCCTCGTTTGTATTCCAAAATGACGACGATACGGCATTTGTATTAGTGTTATTATTTGATAAATTTGAGTCGTTAAATTTGTCAAAATTTAAAGCACACCCATTGAATAAAAGCACCATAAGTAAAAGAGTTTTTTTCATTGAAGTTTCCCTCTAAGATATTTATATCCCGTAGATACACCCTCTTTTGCTATATTTGTTGCCGCGGCAGTTGTGCCGGCTGTTTTACCCGTATCATTAAGGGCTTTACCAAAATTCGAGTGCATCGCACTTTCAAAACTCACGGCTGCAAGAGCCTTAGATATTTCACGTGCAATCGCTAAAAATGTTGACATTAAAATTCCAAGAACAATCATCATAAAGCCGATAAGTAATAAATCTGCTCCGCTTGATGGAAGAGCGGCTAACCACTTTTTCATAACATTAATAATGACTTGCAAGAATAATGCAGCAAAAATAACGGCGATAGTATTTGCAAGAATAAGATTAAGCCAGGACTTAAAGACCTCTTTTAAAATGTCAAAAAGGAGACAGAAAAAAACCAAAGGTGCGATTGTTATTAAAGAAGCAAGCATTAAACCCGTGGTGAGGCACATCACAAAAGCCGGGATAATTCCAATTCCAAAACCAACCCAGGGCAAAGCGCTAAAAAACCATCCCATACCCATCGGCGCTT